>NZ_QZCX01000019.1:0-373 GCF_026127385.1 Verminephrobacter aporrectodeae subsp. tuberculatae | reverse complement strand
CCACGAGGACCGTAAAGGCCCCGTTGGCGGGTGTGTGGGTCGGGTCCGCGTCCAGGTTGCCCGTGTCGCTAAAGCTAAGCACCAGCTGGTCGCCAGTGACCTTGGGACGCGAGTCGCCGGTGATGATCAGCGCCGGGGCCGTGGTGTCCACTGGCGCTGGTGTGTTGTTGGTCACCGCCGTGGCCGCAAAGCTGGTCGCGTCGTTGCCGGCAGCGTCCTGTATGGCGTTGGCGTCGTTGCCGGTCGTGGGGTCGGCGTAGGCGACGGTGACCGTCTGGTCGCTGGTGACCGCCGTGCTCAGCGTGAGCGTGACGGTTTTGGCTTGCGGCTCGATGGCGACGTTGGTGACGGCGTTCGCGACGCCGTTGACAAG
>NZ_QZCX01000018.1:0-408 GCF_026127385.1 Verminephrobacter aporrectodeae subsp. tuberculatae | reverse complement strand
GCGTCCCAAGGTCACTGGCGACCAGCTGGTGCTCAGCTTTAGCGACACGGGCAACCTGGACGCGGACGCGAGCCACAAGCCGGCAAGCGGAGCCTTTACGGTGCTTGTCAATGGCATCGCGAACGCCGTCACCAACGTCGCCATCGAGCCGCAAGCCAAGACCGTCACGCTCACGCTGACCACGGCGGTCACCAACGACCAGACGGTCACCGTCGCCTACGCCGACCCAACGACCGGCAACGACGCCAACGCCATACAGGACGCCGCCGGCAACGACGCGCCCAGCTTTGCTGCTACCGCGGTGACGAACAACACACCAGCGCCAGCAGACACCGCTGCCCCGCAGCTGATCATCACCGGCGACACGACGCGCCCCAAGGTCAACGGCAACCAACTGGTACTCAGCTT
>NZ_QZCX01000017.1:0-414 GCF_026127385.1 Verminephrobacter aporrectodeae subsp. tuberculatae | reverse complement strand
TAGCGACACGGGCAACCTGGACGCGGACACGACCCACACACCCGCCAACGGGGCCTTTACGGTGATGGTCAATGGCGTCGCGAACGCCGTCACCAACGTCACCGTCGAGCCGCAAGCCAAAACCGTCACGCTCACGCTGACCACGGCGGTTACCAGCGGCCAATCGGTCACCGTCGCCTACGCCGACCCCACGACCGGCAACGACGCCAACGCCATACAGGACGCTGCCGGCAACGACACGCCCAGCTTTGCGGCCACTGCGGTGACGAACAACACACCAGCGCCAGCAGACACCGCTGCCCCGGCGCTGATCATCACCGGTGACTCGCGTCCCAAGGTCACTGGCGACCAGCTGGTGCTTAGCTTTAGCGACACGGGCAACCTGGACGCGGACGCGAGCCACAAGCCGGCGAG
>NZ_QZCX01000016.1:0-449 GCF_026127385.1 Verminephrobacter aporrectodeae subsp. tuberculatae | reverse complement strand
GCGGCTTTGACGCAAGCAAGATAGACCTCTCGAACGCGAACGGCACACTGGGTCCGCTGACGGCCAGCGAAGCAGGAAAGACCTGGACCGCGACCTTCACGCCCACGGAGAACGTGAACAACGTGACGAACAACACCATCCGCGTGAACATGAGCGGCGTGCGGGACTTGGCGGGCAATGGCACGCTGAGCCCGGTCAGCAGCGCCCACTACACCGTGGACACCCGGCCTGCCGGCGGCGTCGTCGTGCCGACCGCCACGATCACGCTGACCGATACCACGCTCAAGGCGGGGGAAACGACGACCGTCACCTTCCGCTTCAGCGAGACCGTCACCGGGTTCAGTTCCGAGGACATCGTTCTGACGGACGCCAACGGCACGCTGGGTCCGCTCACCGCGGTGGGCACGGACAGAAAAATCTGGACCGCCACGTTCACGCCCACGGCCACC
>NZ_QZCX01000015.1:0-454 GCF_026127385.1 Verminephrobacter aporrectodeae subsp. tuberculatae | reverse complement strand
GTGACGAACAACACGCCGGCCACCACACCCGGAGAAGACCGCACGCCCCCGGTGTTCCAGAGCGCCGCGGTCACCGGCAACCAACTGACGCTGACCTACACCGACGAGAGCAACCTGGACGCCGCCAACACCGCAGCCGCCTCGGCCTTTGCGGTCAGCAGCGCAGGCAATCCGGCCATCAGCGTGAGCAGCGTGTCCGTATCGGGCAAGACCGTGACGCTGACGCTGAGCCGCGCCGTGACCAGCGCGGAGACCACCGTGACCGTGAGCTACACCAAGCCCACGGGCAACAACGTGATACAGGACGCAACCGGCAACGACGCAGTGAGCTTCAGCAACCAGGCCGTGACCCACAGCACGTCGGCAGCAGACACCACGCCCCCGGCGCTGATCATCACCGGCGACTCGCGTCCCAAGGTCACTGGCAACCAACTGGTGCTCAGCTTTAGCGATA
>NZ_QZCX01000014.1:0-459 GCF_026127385.1 Verminephrobacter aporrectodeae subsp. tuberculatae | reverse complement strand
ATGGCGTCGCGAACGCCGTCACCAACGTCACCGTCGAGCCCCAAGCCAAAACCGTCACGCTCACGCTGACCACAGCGGTCACCAGCGACCAGACGGTCACCGTCGCCTACGCCGACCCAACGACCGGCAACGACGCCAACGCCATACAGGACACTGCCGGCAACGACGCGGCCAGCTTTGCTGCCACCGCGGTGACGAACAACACGCCAGCGCCAGCAGACACCACGGCCCCGGCGCTGATCATCACCGGCGACTCGCGTCCCAAGGTCACTGGCGACCAACTGGTGCTTAGCTTTAGCGACACGGGCAACCTGGACGCGGACGCGAGCCACAAGCCGGCCAATGGGGCCTTTACGGTGATGGTCAATGGCGTCGCGAACGCCGTCACCAACGTCACCGTCGATTCCCAGGCCAAGACCGTCACGCTCACGCTGAGCACGGCGGTCACCCACGACCAGA
>NZ_QZCX01000013.1:0-506 GCF_026127385.1 Verminephrobacter aporrectodeae subsp. tuberculatae | reverse complement strand
TTTCGATGCGAGCAAGATAGACCTCTCGAACGCGAACGGCACACTGGGTCCTCTGACGGCCAGCGCAGACGGAAAAACCTGGACCGCGACCTTCACGCCCAGCGCCAACATAAACGACGCGAGCAACACCATCGGCGTGAACATGAGCGGTGTGCGGGACCTGGCGGGCAATAGCGCGACGGGCACGATCGCCAGCGCCAACTACACCGTGGACACCCGGGCAGCCGACACCACGCCCCCGGTAATCCACACCGCCGTGGTCACCGGCAACCAACTGGTGCTGACCTACACCGAAGAGGGCAGCCTGGATGCCGCCAACACCGCAGCCGCATCGGCCTTTGCGGTCAGCAGCGCAGGCAATGCGGCCATTAGCGTGAACAGCGTGGCCGTATCGGGCAAGACCGTGACGCTGACGCTGAGCCGCGCCGTGACCAGCGCGGAGACCACCGTGACCGTGAGCTACACCAAGCCCGCGAGCGGCAACAACGTCATTCAGGACGCGGCAA
>NZ_QZCX01000012.1:0-594 GCF_026127385.1 Verminephrobacter aporrectodeae subsp. tuberculatae | reverse complement strand
CTTCGATGCGAGCAAGATAGACCTCTCGAACGCGAACGGCACACTGGGTCCTTTGATAGCCAGCGCAGACGGAAAAACCTGGACCGCGACCTTCACGCCCAGCGCCAACATAAACGACGCGAGCAACACCATCGGCGTGAACATGAGCGGTGTGCGGGACCAGGCGGGCAATAGCGCGACGGGCACGATCGCCAGCGCCAACTACACCGTGGACACCCGGGCAGCCGACACCACGCCCCCGGTAATCCACACCGCCGTGGTCACTGGCAACCAACTGGTGCTGACCTACACCGACGAGGGCAACCTGGATGCCACCAACACCGCAGCCGCCTCGGCCTTTGCGGTCAGCAGCGCAGGCAATGCGGCCATCAGCGTGAACAGCGTGGCCATATCGGGCAAGACCGTCACGCTGACGCTGAGCCGCGCCGTGACCAGCGCGGAGACCACCGTGACCGTGAGCTACACCAAGCCCACGGGCGACAACGTGGTGCAGGACGCAGCCGGCAACGACGCAGTGAGCTTCAGCAACCAGGCCGTGACCCATGGCACGTCGGCAGCAGACACCACGCCCCCGGTGCTGATCACCACCGGCGA
>NZ_QZCX01000011.1:0-629 GCF_026127385.1 Verminephrobacter aporrectodeae subsp. tuberculatae | reverse complement strand
CTGACTTACACGGAGGCCAGCAGCCTGGGTCTGGATGCAATCCATACGGCCGGCGCCGCAGCCTTTGCGGTGAGCAGCGGCAGCGGCCTCGCCATAGCCGTGGACAGCGTCACGGTGCATGCCACGGCCAAGACCGTCACGCTGCACCTGAGCCGTGACGTGGACAGCGGCGAGGCCGTGACCCTGAGCTACACCAAGCCCGCGGGCGACAACGTGCTGCAAGACGTTGCCGGCAATGACGCGGCCAACATCACCACCCAGGCGGTGACGAACAACACCGCTCCCGACACCACGGCCCCGGTGCTCCGCAGCGCCGCGGTGAACGGGCGCAATCTGGTGCTGAGCTACACCGAGGCAAGCAGCCTGGGTCTGAACGCGGCCCATACGGCCCCCGCCACGGCCTTTGCAGTCAACAGCGCCAGCGGCGTGGCCATCAGCGTGGACGACGTCACGGTGGATGCCACGGCCAAGACCGTCACGCTGCACCTGAACCGCGACGTGGACAGCGGCGAGGCGGTGCGCGTCAGCTACACCCGGCCCGCGGGCGGCAACGCCCTCATGCAGGACGCGGCCGGCAATAGCGCGGACACGCTCACGAACCAGGAGGTGACGAACAACAGCGCAGCCGA
>NZ_QZCX01000010.1:0-945 GCF_026127385.1 Verminephrobacter aporrectodeae subsp. tuberculatae | reverse complement strand
ACAGCACGACCAGCGCCAACTACAGCGTGAACACCGTGGCGCCCCAGTTGCTGAGCATCGTGCTCGATGACAGCGCGCTGAAAATCGGTGAAACAGCCACCGTCACCGTCAGCTTCAGCGAGGCGGTCGATGGCTTTGGCGCCGCGCACCTGACCGTTCCCAATGGCACGCTCGGCGCGCTCACGCGCAGCGCCGACGGCCTGAGCTGGACCGGCACGCTGACCCCGGCGGAGAACACCACGGTGGCGAGCAACGCCATCAGCGTAGGCAACCTCGACGGCGTAAAAAATTCCGTCGACAGCGCCGCCGTGGGCAGCCAGGTCATCAGCAGCAACTACAGCGTGGACACCGTGGCGCCCCAGCTGACCGGCATCACGCTCGACAGCGACGCGCTGAAAATCGGCGCTACGGCCACCCTCACCGTCACTTTCAGCGAAGTGGTCGCTGGCCTGACTGCCGCGCACCTGAGCGTTCCCCATGGCACGCTCGGCGCGCTCACGCGCAGCGCCGACGGCCTGAGCTGGACCGGCACGCTGACCCCGGCGGCAAACACCACGGCCGCGAGCAACATCATCAGCGTGGACAACCTCAGCGGCGTCGCGGACGCTGCCGGCAACCCGGCCACGGGCAGCGGCGTCACCAGCGCCAACTACAGCGTGGACACCACGGCGCCCCAGCTGACCGGCATCACGCTCGACGACAGCGCGCTCAAGGCGGGCGAGACGGCCAACGTCACCATCAGCTTCAGCGAAGCGGTCACTGGCTTGACCGCCGCGCACCTGACCGTTCCCAACGGCACGCTCGGCACGCTCACGCGCAGCGCCGACGGCCTGAGCTGGACCGGCACGCTGACCCCCGCGGCCAACACCACGGCGGCGGCGAACACCATCCGCGTGAACAACCTCAGCGGCGTCGCGGACGCTGCCGGCAACCCGGCCACGGGCA